>NZ_JAWZSV010000020.1:0-4334 GCF_033875165.1 Polaribacter sp. PL03
TTGCTTAAATTTATGCCTAATCAATGCTTTTTGCTTTTTTAAAAATGCTTCTAATTTTCCGGTGGAAAATTTGCCGCATTTTTAAATCGCAAAAATTTTTATACCAAAACGTTGTAAGTAATTAAAAAAAATGAAAAAGGAAGAAATAATCATTAAAAAAGATAGGTTTAGAATGATAATTCTAATGCTACCTTCTTTAATATTTGTTGTATTAGGATTTTGGATAGCATTTCTTGCTCCTGAATTAAATTTGGAATTGGTAAATGGTCAAATTATAAAAATGGTCATAGGATTATTATCGATTACATTTTTTGGGTTTGGAGTAATTCTAATATTAAAAAAATTTCTTGATAACAAATATGGAATTAAGATTTCCCAAGAAGGAATTTATGAAAATTCATCAGCTCAAAATATAGGATTGATTAAATGGGAAAATATTGAAAGAATTGAAGCTCAAAAAGTAATGAATCGGAAATATATTCGAGTTATTGTTGACAACCCAGAGGAATTTATTAAAAAACAAAATAATAGTTTAGTAAGAAAAATTTTAGAATCAAATTTTAAACGATTTGATTCTCCTATCCAGATTTATACAAATACATTGGAGATAACATTTAAAGAGTTATTTGATTTAATAAATAATGAATTAACAAAAAGAAAATAACTACTTACAACACTGTATAAAAAAAATTGCTGGCAATAGCTTACTTACGAAAATCCTCGCGGATTTTCTTGGTTCGTGTTTTATTTACTAACTTTACTGCTTAAATTACGCAACTTTCCTTATACAAAGACGTTGGCAGTAATATAAAAGCAGTACTAAATATTGAAAAAATGGACAAAAAAATAATTTTTATTTCACATATTACAGAAGAAAAAGAACTTGCTATAAAAACTAAAGAATTAATTGAAAATGCATTCTTAGGAATGATAGAGGTATTTGTTTCTTCAGACGAACAAAGTATTTCATTAGGTCAAAAATGGCTTGATAATATAACGGAATCTTTAAAATCTTGCGCAATTGAAATAATCCTATGTAGTCCGAAATCTGTAAAAAGACCTTGGATAAATTTTGAAGCAGGTGCAGGGTGGATTAGAAATATTCCCGTAATTCCTTTTTGTCACTCTGGAATGAAACCAGGAAAACTGCCAATTCCTTTGAATCTTTTACAAGCAGCTTCTGCTAACGAAATTTCAAGTTTGAAATTACTTTTTCCTGTATTAGCTCATGAACTTGGTTCAAAAACACCTGAAATTGATTTTTCATCATTTGTTGAATCTGTCAAAAACTTAGAAAACCAATACACATATTGGGATAAATTGAATCAGCATTTAGATAAATTAAACAAATATCATGTTGAATTAATTCCAGCATTAAAAAGTGGACAAAGAATCAATCTTGATTTGAAAGAATCTGATATAAAGTTATTTGAAGAATTAATGCCTTTTTTAGAATCTAACAAATTAATAATTTTAAATCGAGTTGGAAATGTCAGTGTCTCACCATCTGGAACATTTTATGATTACAAAATGAGTCCTTTAGAAAATTTGAAAAGTATTTGGTCTAATAAAAACTGTAAATATTAAATACTACTGCCAACACCGTATATAATTTATTGCTGGCTTCTCGCCTACTTGCGAAAGTCCTCGCGGACTTTCTTGGTCGGTAATTATTTACTAAATTAGTTGCTTAAACAACGCAACAAACCATATACAACAACGTTGTGGTGCATTACTCACTCAAAATCTGAATGATATTTTAATAAAAAATGGCCAAGAAAAAAAAGAAGTCGAAAAAGAAGGAAATAAGTTCGATAAAAAAAATCAGGTATATAATACTGATTGCTTTGCCTATTTTCATTCTAATTTATTTTAACGGAAAAAAAAGGGAAGAAAAGTTAGAGAATAATTCATTCGTAACTTATGGAGTAATTGAAAAGTTAAGACCAAAATCAATGAAAGGGCGAACAACAAGAAAAGATGTTGTCTATTTTTATTTTGTTAAAAACAACACTGTTTATCATAAAATAACAGATTTAACAGTAAATGGAATTGAAAGGTTAGGAATTAAAATAAATGACTGTTTCGAAGTTAAAGTTGTAGAATCTGATTATGGAATTTTCGCAATTGATTTTAAAAAAAAGAAAGACACTATAATAGATAAAAGAAAATACCGAATTCAAAAATACAATACAAGTATTCACAGAAATATAATTGAATAAAAACCGAAAGCGAACTGAATGAAAATATTTACAATTAGTGGACTTGGTGCGGATCAAAGAGTTTTTAAATATCTAACTCTTGAACACAATTTGATTCCTGTTGAATGGATAAAACCAGAGAAGAAAGAGCCAATTATTGAATACTCAAAACGCTTAATTAAAGAATATGGAATCGGAAACGAACAAGAATTTGGAATTTTGGGAGTAAGTTTTGGAGGATTAATAGCAACTGAAATCAGCAAACTTACGAAACCGAAATTCACGATTTTAATTTCGTCAGTTGAGACAAAAAATGAATTAAGCGGAATTATAAGAATATTTGGAAAAACGAAAATTATAGAATTAATTCCCGAAAGATTTCTGAATCCACCTAAATTAATTGCTCGCTTTATGTTCGGAACTAAAAAGAAGGAATTATTGAATTCTATTTTAGACGATACAGATTTGAATTTTACGAAATGGGCAATAAGAGAACTTGTGAATTGGAAAAATGAATCAAAATTATTGAATTTAATTAAAATTGGAGGTTCAAAAGATAAAATGCTTCCACCAAAAGAAAAAAACACAATTTTGATAGATAAAGGAGAACATTTTATGATAGTTGATAAAGCTGAAGAAATAAGTAAAATAATAAACGGAAAAATAAAAACGCACCACAACACCGTATAAACTTTATTGCTGGCTTTTTGCTCACTTGCGAAAGTCCTCGTGGACTTTCTTGGTTTGTGTTTTATTTACTAAATTAGTTGTTTAAAACACGCAACAAAGCTTATACAACAACGTTATAATCAATTGCTCAGAAAAATCTGAAATCTGAAAGAAAGTGAATTAAAAACGTAAAAATCCACTCAAATTCTGAATAAAAATCTTTGTGGAACTCACTCAAATTTGGAATTTAGCAAGTTTGTGAAAACTAAATTTTTGGAACACTCTCTCACGAATTACAACTCAAACGGAATTGAAAATGTTTGCGGAATCAAAACGTTTGAATTTACTCAAACTCGAAACCAAAAAGCGGAATTTTTTCGCGTCTTTTTTTCGTAAAAAGTCTTTTAAAGTAAAAATGTGGGAAATCACTCAAATGCTGAAAAGTTGAAAACGGAATCAAAACGTGTTTACTCAAATGTTTCGCAAAAGATTATAACACCGTATAAAAAAAATTGCTTAATTTTAAGCTAAATTAAAGGTCTTTGCTTTTTAAACACTTTCTATTTTCCTGCGGAAAATAGCCGTGTTTTTTTATCGCAAAAATTTTTATACACAAACGTTGGCATTCATTGACGAACGAACTCAAAACAAAATTATGACAAACATAAAAAAATTAAATAAACTGACTAAAAAAGAATATTTAAAAATTCTGATTTTAGTTGCAACATTCTTAATTGCTCGAACTATTTTTTCAGATTGGGAACATTTTAAAGCAGGATTATTTGGCTTTTAAAACGACACGTTTGACTTTTAGTTAGTTTGCGGAATCGAAAACTGAATTGAAAAGCAAAATCCGAATTAAATGCAGAATTTCTAACTCCATCGGAATTGAAAAGTTTGCGGAATAAATCGCTGACCGAATTTACTCTAATGCTGGAAAAAATAAAAATATGGAAACACTAAAATTACATTCATTAGGACAAAATGACCATCTTAAATCTCTAAAGAAAAAATATGATTTATTAAAGAATAGAATTACAGGAAATGAAAAAATGTCTGAAAACGATAAGAAAACTGAATTAAAAAATTTAGCCAAATCCTTTGATAGAGAAAAAAAGGATTCTAATAGAAATCTGTACTAAATCTGAATTGAAAAAGTTTGCAAAAAAATAGCTGACGGAATTCACTCAAACGCAAAAAAAATAGGAATTTAGCTGAATAAAAATATGTTGGAATAAAAACAACGAAATGCCAACACCGTATATAATTTATTGCTGGCTTCTTGCCTACTTACGAAAGTCCTCGCGGACTTTCTTGGTCGGTAATTATTTACTAAATTAGGTGCTTGAAACACGCAACAAACCATATACAACAACGTTGGCAACAATAAAAAAATTGTACTTTCCTGAAATAGGTTGACTAAAAATTAAACACTTAATTATAGTCACTTATGAAAACACAAAA
>NZ_JAWZSV010000021.1:0-4265 GCF_033875165.1 Polaribacter sp. PL03
TCCGACGAGCGAGAGAGTGTTCCACAAACTTGAGATTAAAAGACATAAAAAACTTAAAAAATGAAAATATTTTCAGAATTTGAACAATGTTTTTAAATTTCTGAGCAATTGAGCCTAACGTTTATGTGTATGATTAGTGGCGTGTTTTAAGCACTAAGGTTAGTAAATAAAACACTAACCAAGAAAGTCAGCGAGGACTTTCGTAAATTGGCTAAAACTAGCAATTAATTATACACGGTGTTAGCAACAGAATTTTTATTCATAATCTCTATGTTTTCTTTCATTATTCGTCTTAAATTGGCTACCGGCTGAGTTAAAACTCCATCGGTGAAATCAATTATTCGTCCGGATTGTTTGTTATCTGGTGATTTAAAAAATGAAGCAGTTTTATGTATTTCTTTGTTGTCAATAAACTCCGTTCCACTTGATATGGATTTGTTTAATATTGCTTCTTTTGCTGAATAAATCGAAGTAGAAGTTAATTGAATTCTTTTCTTGGAATTTGATATTTTATTTATGAATAATGGCGCAACTTTATCCTTAAAAATTTTGGATGTCATATTTTTTGCTCCGATATTATTTCTAAGACTTCTTGCGCTTTGTGCAACTTTACCTAAAATACCAGATATTTGTCCAACTCCAGGAAGAATAAATACAAGATTGGTAGCCAAAGAAAGTTGGTTATTTCTTTTCTCTCTTTTAATTCTTTTCTTTTCGTCAATTACTAATTCATCTATCTTAAAAATTACATCTTCGGCTAATATAAAAGGTTTCGCTTCGTAGAAATCATTTAATTTTAAACCGTTATAGTTAGTATATTTTTGATTTAATAAGCTAAGTTCATTTATAGTTTCATAATAAATTTTATTCACTTTTAGTTCGTCATTTAAAAGTGAGTTAGTAGTTATCTTTCTTATTAGATTAATTTCAATTTTCGATTCTTCGTATGTATGTGATAAAAGTGATTGATATTCTATTTTTGTTAAAGTTGTTTTATAAAGTTCTATTTGGTCTTCTATTACATTAGGAAGCAAATCACGTAATTTGCTTTTTCCTGATTCTATGATTTTAGTTGCATCATTTTTATAGTTTGACGTATTTAAGACGTTATTTAATTCTATTTCTGTTGTTGTGCCTATAGTTTTTAGTGAGTTGATGTTATCTGAATTGTTCTTACAACTGAAAAATAAAACAGATAAAAAGACTATAATAATTAAATTTATTATTCTCATATTGCCTTACCTAAATTTATAGTGTTTATTATTTCTTTATCATCATACTCTTTTGAAAACTCAAAAAATATTGTATCCTCATCTTCATAAAAATTAGGATTAACTTCTGCTTGATATATTTCTTTTTTTAAATTGCCGTTTTCGTCAAATATTAAATCATACATTGGTTCATTACCTAAGCCATCTTCGATTCTTCTGACTCCCAAACATTGAACATTTTTCCCATTTATTTTTAACTCGTATATGAAAAAGTAATCTTCTGTTTCGAAAAAATATTTATAGACATTGTTTCCAGATGATTTTTCGTGATTTTTTCTAACAACATCTTTTCCGTCAATTACAACACTGCTAATTATCTTATAAAAATTACCTTCAAGATTTTGAATCTCTTTAGGTTTTGAGTTAAACCAATTATAGACTAAAGAATATTCAGTGTATTTTGCTTTATTAAAGTCGTAGTAATCTTTAACCTTTTTTTGTTCTAAAGAGTCAGATTTCAGTTTTCTATCATCAAAATATTTAATAGGTTTTTTAATTAATGTACTATCTAAATAATTTGCACTTGAGCTAATAGCATCTTTAGATTTTTTCAATATACCTCCTTTATCTTTGCAAGATATTATGACTAAAGTTAGTATTAGTAGTATTTTCCTCATTTTTTGTATTTTGTTGCTAACGTTGTTGTATAAGCTTTGTTGCGTTGTTTAAGCCGTGAATTTAGTAAATAAAGTACGAACGGCGAAATTCCGGAGGAATTTCCCAAGTGAGCTAAAACCAGCAATAAAGTTTATACGGTGTTGGCATTAGTTATTTTATTATTAACTTCAACGGTTTCGATTTATAATTTCCAGCTATTATTGAATAAATGTATGTTCCAGAACTTAAATTTTCATTATTAAGTTTCAAAGAATTGACGTGATTATCTACTTTATACTCTTTAACTTTTATTCCATTTAAGTTGTAGACTAAAATTTTTCCATTTTTGATATTTTCAGGAAGTTTATAATCTAAATTTATGAAACCATTACTCGGATTTGGATAAGCATTCAGTTTTATATTGTTCAAATTAGTTTTTGCTGAAGAGAGAGTAGCGTTTCCAGGTAATGAGTAAATATATTTTTTATTATCTGAAGAATTAACATCTCTTAAAATCATTTTAATTCCAGAACCTGTATTTTTTATCCAAGTTGGATTTTGCGTATCAATATCACTTCTATAAAGTCCTACTTTATTTGGAATATTTGATATTATAGTTCCATCCTCATTCACAACCAATGTTTTTGTATTGGAGTTATTTCCGTATAATGTGAATAAAAACTCAAGTTCAGAATCTGTATCAAAAATATTTTTACTCAAACCGATTACTGGAAAATATTCGGAAAAATAATAGTCATTAACATCATATGAAAAACCTAAATTATTAGTGTCAATAGTTATATTCTTGTATATTGAATGATTAGAATTGTATATTTTCATAACTAATGTGTTCAAATCAAATATGAAATATTTCATATCGTCATCAATTTTCACAAAATTTATTTTTTCATTTTTTTCGATTGTTTTTTCTAATGTAATTTGTGAATAAGATAAAAATGTAATTAGGATTGTAGCAATTGTTAAAATTGTCTTTTTCATTTCGGCTTTTTTTAAGTTCATAATTTTTATTCTAAATGTTTTTAAATAACCTTTTAGTTATTCTTGGGATTTCACGTTAATTAATGCCAACGTTGTTGTATATGGTTTGTTGCGTGTTTCAAGCAACTAATTTAGTAAATAATTACCGACCAAGAAAGTCCGCGAGGACTTTCGCAAATAGGCAAGAAGCCAGCAATAAATTATATACGGTGTTGTACACAGTAATTTATTTCTTTCGGACTGCTCTTAATTGTAGCAATTTTTCTTTTCCTTTTTTTGTTAATGCAACCATTTTCACCATTTTAGGCTTTTCGTCAGTAAAAAATTCTTCATCATAAAATTTAATTAAATCCAATAGTGTTAATTGAATTTTTACTGTTTCGTAAAAGTCATTTGCTATTTTAATTGTAATATTTGCTGGCATTTCTACATTTTGAGTATCATTAAGATAAACTTCTTTTGTTATAGAATTCAATGCTGATTTAAAAGAGGTCATTCGGATTGGGCTAATTATCTTTGGCAACAAATGATAGTTAATAATATTCCAACTTAAATTATAGGTTTTTCTTTCTGTTTTTGGGTCATTCCAAGAACCTGATTTAATATCTGCAATTACTTTTATTTTATCTTCTCCATCAGCAAGGTTGTCAAGATTTAATTTGTTCAATTCGACAAATCTTGATGATTCTTCTAATTTTTGTTCAAGTGTTTCTATTTTTTTATATAATTGAACAACTTCTTTTTCAGATGTTCCAGTCATAGAATCCGCCCTAATCCATCCAGTTCTAGGATAGTTTTTCTTTGCTTGACTTATACTTCGACTAACAACAGCACCTAAATCTTGTGGCGATGACCAAAACTTGCATAGTTTCCTTTTTACTAAATTTTCAAAATTCTCAAGTTTCTTTCTAGCCTTTTTGTCTTTTTCTGTTTTTATTGTTGGTAGAGAATCAATATCGCTATGAAGAAAAGCAATAGTTGGGATATTTTTCGAAATCGCATATTCATATTCTTTTTGCGTATAACTAATTCCATTGTCATCTACCGAACCATATTTTCCAGCGATTATAACTATATAGTAATCGGATTCGTCAATCAATTTTTTGATAAAATCCCATTGAGTTTCATCTGCTGCTGGAAAGTATTCCATTCCAGAAGGAATACAATCTAATTCCAAAAGTGCTTGAATTACTTCAACTCTTTCGGGTATTAAATCTTTATATGTCGAACTTACAAATACTTGATATCTTTTATCCAATGCGGTTTTTTTTTATTGTGTACAACGTTTTGGTATAAAAATTTTTGCGATTTAAAAATGCGGCAAATTTTCCACCGGAAAATTAGAAGCATTTTTAAAAAAGCAAAAAGCTTTGATTAGGCATAAATTTAAGCAATTTT
>NZ_JAWZSV010000022.1:0-4023 GCF_033875165.1 Polaribacter sp. PL03
AAAAAAAATTGCTTAAATTTATGCCTTATCAAAGCTTTTTGCTTTTTTAAAAATACTTCTAATTTTCCGGTGGAAAATTTGCCGCATTTTTAAATCGCAAAAATTTTTATACCAAAACGTTAGGGCAAATTTGCCAAAAAATCCAAAATTGAACTATGAAAGAAAAATTTGTCCTTTTAATTACCTTCTTAATATTCGGACTAAATACTTCATTTGCGCAGAAATCTAAAACAATTGAAAAACTTAAGTTTGAGAATTATGAACTTAAAGTTATATTTTTTGACCCTTACGAAAATTTAGTTTCAGAAAATCCTGAATTCAAAAACCTTGACTCTCTAAAACAAGGAGAAATTTGGAATAAATATTTACTTAACAATGTCATTTATGATTTTCAATTAATTCAAAAAAAGAAAATTGTTAAACATTATATTTTAAGAGGAAATCCATCGAAAGACATTTACCCAAAAGATTTAACGAGAAATAATGTCTATTTATTAGATATAGTAAATCATAAAAAGAACACTAATTTTTATAGGTTATCAGACTATTCAAAAATGATTGATAAAACAATCGATAAGTTCAGTTTTTATGGAACACTATTCGAGAATATGGAACTACTGAAAGATAACGATGGAAAATTAGGCAAAAACCTCTTTGGTAGATTTAGATTAAAAATTCCTTATTCCACAATCCAGAATAATGTAATGACTTTAATAGGTTTTGACTTATTTGGAGAAATAGAAACTGAATGGATAGCAAATAACACAGAAGAATTTAAAAACTCATTTTTCGATTATCAAGAAAAAATTGACCAGTATTTTAAAATCGAAAGAATTAAAAAAACATACGTAAGAACTTATGACCTAAATGGAGAGATTCGAAATGAATATCCGAGATTAAATACAGATGAGGATATCAAATCCTATATTGGAAAAATGAACAGAATTGGAGATGTAGTTTCCTTGCCTTTTTTCAAATCTTCAGACAAAGTAATTTTAATCGAAAAGGATAGTTTGAACTCAAAATATAAAGTTGAACTTTCAAATAATGAGCCAATTGAAAAGTATTTAGAAAATATTGTCGTTTTAAAAAATTCAGAAGGAGAAATTGAGAATATTAAAGCAACTCTTCTAATTCACGGTTCATCAATTGACAAAGGAGATTATGTTGAAAGGGAAAATTATATTGCATATTTCAAGACTTTTAAGGATTTGAGATTACCTTTTAAAATTCTGTTTTCACCATTAACTGACAAACGATTTGAAAAACCACGAATTGAAATTGAATTAGATTATTTGTTCCATAAAAAATAAAAAACTTGCCCTAACACCGTATATAATTTATTGCTGGCTTCTCGCTTACTTACGAAAGTCCTCGCGGACTTTCTTGGTCGGTAATTATTTACTAAATTAGTTACTTGAAACACGCAACAAACCATATACATAAACGTTGGCATTCATTGGCGAAACGAACTCAAAACAAAGAAATATTACTTATGAAATACAAAATTGGATTTAGATTAGATTGGCTTGAAATGGTTTTTATTTTAATTATGGTATTTGTTGCTGGAATTTTTGTTACCAGTCAAATGGATGATAAATTTATATATGTTGGTTTATTAATTATTGGAGCTGGCGGAATTTTAATTAAGAAAAGAGTAAAAATGCCTTTAAAGAATGGTAAACCTTAATAAAGAAGTGAATTGAATTTTGGCTTATTTACGCAATCGAAAACCGAATTGAAAACCAAAACTGAACTTTATGCGGAATTTAGCAAGTTGTGGAATTGCTCACTCAATCGGAATTGAAAAAGCTTACGAAATAAATCGCTGACTGAATTTACTCAAACGCTCGAAAAAATAAAAAGGGAATTTAGTCGCATAAGAATAAGTAGGAATGAAAAAACAACGAAATGCCAACACCGTATATAATTTATTGCTGGCTTCTTGCCTACTTACGAAAGTCCTCGCGGACTTTCTTGGTTGGTAATTATTTACTAAATTAGTTGCTTAAACCACGCAACAAACCATATACCAAACCGTTAGCTTCAATTGCTCAGAAATTTCCAAACGCTGAATTAAAGCTCTTAAAACATTGAATTTTTCTGTTTTTTAAGTTCACAAAAATGAAAATTGCGGAACACTCTCTCGCTCGTCAGAATTTTCAAAATTGCGGAATTTAGTAAGATTTTTAAAATTCTGAATTAAGTAAGTTTTCGGAATTTTTACTCGAACGAAAATTGAAACGGAATTGAAAATCTTTGCGAAAACAAAACGTTGGAATTTACTCAAACGAAAAACCAAAAATGCGGAATTTTTTCGCGATTTTTTTTTCAGAAAAAGTGTTTTAACGTTAGAATGTGGAAAATCACTCAAATGCTGAAAAGTTGAAAACAGAATCAAAACGTGTTTACTCAAATGTTTCGCAACAGAAGCTAACACAATATAAAAAAAATTGCTAAATTAGTGCTTTACCAAAGGCAGTTGCTTTTTTAAGTTTGCTTCTGAATTTCGTTCCGAAATTCCTCGCGCACTTAAAACGCAACTATTTTTATACCAAAACGTTGGCAGTAATTTGAGAAACCCGTTAACTAATTGAAAGTAACGTTTCACTCATTTAGTCTTTTATTAAAAAGTAAACTGAATTAAATTGGAATTGAATTATAAATAACTGATTTTGAAAAAAGCAATACTTCTGATTTTCTTACTCAAATGCGGAATTGGAATTTCACAAACTGAATTCCCTTTTTATGAGCAAATTGCGTTTGACTTATATCAATCAAAACTTATCGATTCTTTTCCTACTAAAAAGAAAGTAAGAATTTATCCATACGTATTTGATTTTCAACCTGACTATTTTGTGTTTTCAAATCCTAATTGTTTAGGAGTTAAATGGAAAAACAATGAGCAATTTAAACCTTTAGAATCATATGTTGAGAGCCAAAGAAAAATTGATTCCGAAAGGTTTGAACTTGATTTCTCTGATTTAGACAAAAAGAAATTTAAAATCAAAAAACGTGGAAAAGGAAATTATCCAAGATTAAACATAACTGCACCACACAAAGAAAAAAATGGAACTGACCGAATTTTTGTCAATATTCACGAAACACACGAGAATATTTATGTAACCTATCATATTGAATTTAATGACAAAGGAGAAATAATAGATTGGTGCAAAGAGATGAACGAAATAATTAGAACATATTAAAAAACTACTGCCAACACCGTATAAAATTAAGTGCTAGTTTTAGCTTGTTTACGAAAATCCCTTCGGATTTTCTAGCTAGTATTTATTTACTAATTTAGTTGCTTAACCACGCACCTAACCTTATACATAAACGTTGTGCAACATATAGAAAAATCCGTATCTACATTAAAAATTAGAACAATTTGAAAATACTTAATATCCATAAACGAACATTAAATCAACCGAAAAGTAAAGTAACGGAATTATTAAAAACATTATCAACTGAAAACGACCGAATTTGGCCAAAAGAGAAATGGCCTGAAATGAAATTCAAAGACGGAATTAAAGTTGGAGCAAAAGGTGGACACGGGCCAATAAGATACTCAGTAGAAAAATATATCCCGAACGAAATAATTCAATTTAGATTTTCGAAACCAAAAGGATTTAATGGAATTCATAAGTTCGAAATAAAGGAATTGGATAAACAGAAAACCGAAATCAAGCACACGATTGATATGAATACTGAAGGAAAAGGTATCTTAATTTGGTCTTTTGCAATACACTCATTACATAACGCTTTGATTGAAGACGGATTTGACAAACTTGAGAATAATTTTTCTGGAAACCAAAAATCAAGTAATTGGAATTTTTGGGTGAAATTTATAAGAAAGCAAATGGCAAAAAGAAGAAACAAATAGGAAAATAAAATACGTTGCACAACACCGTATATAATTTATTGCTGGCTTCTCGCCTACTTACGAAAGTCCTCGCGGACTTTCTTGGTCGGTAATTATTTACTAAATTAGTTGCTTGAAACACGCAACAAACCATATACAAC
>NZ_JAWZSV010000023.1:0-3547 GCF_033875165.1 Polaribacter sp. PL03
AAAAAATTGCTTAAATTTATGCCTTATCAAAGCTTTTTGCTTTTTTAAAAATACTTCTAATTTTCCGGTGGAAAATTTGCCGCATTTTTAAATCGCAAAAATTTTTATACCAAAACGTTGTGGTGCATATAAAAACGAAAATTTGAACATTAAAGAAACATTTCTGATTTTACTAATTTTAACAATAGTCGGATGTCAAAATTATGACAAAAAGGAAAATTTACTTGTTCAAAAAGAATTTGGAAAATGGCGAAAGAACTGTGACAGTTTGAGTGTTGAATTGAATCTTGAAAAGTTTAATAATTGGAATGAATTAATAGAACGAGCTGAAAGAATTTCTTGCAATGATAGTGTTCCAAAAATTACTTTAAAAACGGAAAAAATATCGAAAACAATATATTTCCAAAATCCTTGTTGGGAAAAATTTGCTTGTATTCTAATAAAAGAAAAGAATGTAATAGTAATTAACAACAATAAAGTTATTAAAAATTCTGAAAAATTTTATCCTTTAGACAGTTTGAAAACTATTTTGAAGAAAGATTATTACAATTTCGGAAAAAACCCGAGTTTAAGCGATAACCCCGAAAAATTATTAATACAAATTTCATACGAAAAAAATGAATTCAAAAATTTTAAGAAAACACTAAAAAAATTAACTGAAACTTACGAAGAAATTGCAAAAAATAGAAACATAAATATTTGGCTTAATGAAAGAATTGAAACTATACCAATAACGAAACCACCACCTCCAATTCCGTTATATTAAGAAAACTGAATAAAAATACGCACCACAACACCGTATAAAATTAATTGCTGGCTTTTAGCTAATTTACGAAAGTCCAAACGGACTTTCTTGGTTCGTGTTTTATTTACTAAATTAGTCGCTTAAAACACGCAACTAACCTTATACAAAAACGTTGGCAGTAATAAAAAACAGAACGAATTGTCTATAATCATTGCAAAAATACAGAACAAGGAATATTTCTTTTTTTCAGATACAAAAGTATCTATCGAAAGTGACGATTCGACAGTATTTGGAGAACAAAAATTAAGACTAGCACCTGAAGAAGGTAGCTTAAAAGTTCATATTTTACAGAGAAGAATGTCTATCGCATTTGCAGGAACTGTTACTATTTGTGAGGAAATAATTCAAAGCCTTTTTAAGAAACAACCTAATAAAATACCTGAATATCTTCAAGAAGAATTAATTAGAAAAAATGATGATTCTGAATTTATCCTTGCTCTAGTTGATAAAGATTTTAATCCAAGATTATTCAAAATAGACCAGAAAAAATGTGAAGAAGGAAATTCATTCTGGATTGGAAACCAAAATGCATTCTCCGAATTTCAAAGTTTTTTTGTAGAGTCTGACATTAGTGATTTAAAGGAAAAAACTAGTAGGGCTTTTCAACAAATGTTAGAAAACACTAAAATCCCTACCATTGGAGACTTTGTTATTGGATGCCTTTTTACAGAGAAATATTCTTCTTTTATTTATGAAGATTCAATTTCATTTGCAGGAAGTTTAAAAACAATAACAATATCAGCAAACGAATGGACACAAATTGGAAATGAAACAAATGAAGATGGAGCTTTTATAGTATCAAATTTAATCTCTGATCAAGTACAGAAACCTGCAGTATGCCTATTTTTTGAATATGGAAATGTTGCTTTTTTATACTTTCCAATAACCGAAAACCATAGAGAAACAAGACCAATAGTTATAAAAACACAAAGTCGAAATCAACTACAAAATTATGTCTTAGAAAATTTTGGATTGAATTTAATTGGATTTACAATTAAAGGAGGAAAAATAAACTATAAATAAATACTACTGCCAACACCGTATAAAAAAAATTGCTAAATTAGTGCTCAAACAAAGGCAGTTGCATTTTTGCCAACTTCTGAATTTCCTTCGGAAATTCCTCGCTGACAAAACCGCAACTTTCCTTATACAACAACGTTGTGGTGCATTTACCACTCAAACTTCTGAATTGAATAAATGAAAAAATTAATATTTCGATTGACCTTACCTTTGACTTTAGTTTCATTCGGAATTATAACAAAATGGTCTTACGGAATTGTAGTTGACGGAACAGATGAGTTTTTATATGGATTTCCTTTGATTTATAAATGCAACGGATTCCACACATCTATGTCGACCCAATATTTTGTGACTGAAATGGGAATTAATTTATTAGCTTATTTTGTGTTTTGGCTAATTATAACATTAGTTCTAAATCGAATTTGGAAAATCAATATTCCGAAACGAATCGCTAAAATATTTTGGATAGGATTTGGAATTTTATTTTTAGGATTTGCTTACTTGTCAAATGAATTAGATGACCAATATTTAATGAAACGTGATTTTGACATAAAAATATTTGACAGCGGAATTTCAATTTTCGGAATCCACTCGACCGACAGAAAAAAATATCAAACTGAATTGAAAAATTGGAATGAAAAATAAAAAACGACACCACAACACCGTGTATAATTTATTGCTGGTAATCGCATACTTACGAAAGTCCTTTGGGACTTTCTTGGTTCGTGTTTCATTTACTAACTTTACTGCTTAACAACGCAACAAACCATACACAAAAACGTTGTAAAACATTTGTCTAAACCAAGAGACAGCTTTACTCACCGAAAAGTATAGTTAACTAAATATGATTTGATTAATACAAACCAAATTTGAATATTTGAAAAACGAAAACAATGAAAAACATACTATTTACTTTGATTTTAACTTTAAATTTTGCTGTTTCAAATGCAACAGATAAAGAAATAATAGCCGAAGTTGTATTTGAGAATTTAACAACTAAAGAATCAATTTCAGGAGAATTCTACATAAATGAAACTAATGAAAAAATTGAAATAGCAAATATTGAAAACTTCAAAATAACATTACCAAAAAAAGGAAAGTATCTGTTTAGGTTTATTACAGAAGACTTTATTGCTTTTATTTCTTACCCAAGAAGAATTACTAATAAAAAAAATGTAATTACAATTAAACTAATGTCAAAATATTACTCCGCGAATTTGGAAACTGACGTTACAAATGAAGAGATTGAAAATAGAATTTCAGACGAAAATGTGAATTTTATAATGCACGGAATAGACAACTCAATACCAATTGAATATTTAGAATTTAAGAAAAAATACGGAATTGGATTAATAAAGGAAAATTGTGTAATCGACCCAATTTCAATGAAAAAAGCAAGAGAAAATAATCAGAGAATTTTAAAATATTTGACAGATAAATATGGAGAAAACTGGTTGAAAGAACTAAAATCAAAACCATTCGGAATAAAATAAAACGTTTTACAACACCGTATAAACTTTATTGCTGGTTTTAGCTCACTTGGGAAATTCCTCCGGAATTTCGCCGTTCGTGTTTTATTTAGTAAATTCACTGCTTAAAAACGCAACAAAGCTTATACAACAACGTTATAATCAATTGCTCAGAAAAATCTGAAATCTGAAAGAAAGTGAATTAAAAACGTAAAAATCCACTCAAATTCTGAATAAAAATCTTTGTGGAACT
>NZ_JAWZSV010000024.1:0-3527 GCF_033875165.1 Polaribacter sp. PL03
TAAAAAAAATTGCTTAAATTTATGCCTAATCAAAGCTTTTTGCTTTTTTAAAAATGCTTCTAATTTTCCGGTGGAAAATTTGCCGCATTTTTAAATCGCAAAAATTTTTATACCAAAACGTTGGGCTTAATTAAGAAGAACCTCCAAAATGACAGTAAAAAATGCTTTAATAATAATCGCACAATTTATTACAGTTTCTTTAATTCTACTTTTAGGATTTATTTTAATTGATCTGAAAATCTTAGGAAATGGAGCACTTTGTGATGCTGAACAAATAATTCTTGCTGGTACTTGGATTATTTTTATTCCTTTAGTATTTGGAATAATCATAAACTCTTGGATTTATTACGCAAAAGGAAAATGGAAAAAATACCGAATCGCAATAATTGTCATTACTTCTATAATTTTATTTTTAAGTGTTTTTTTAAGACAAATAATTATGACAACTTATTATGGAAAAGAAAAAAATGTAATTGAAAATGAAAACCCACCATTTATAAAAATTCAGCTGTTTGAAAATGGAAAGTTTTTTGCTTCTACATATAATCTTAGTTGTGAAAGTGAAAACATAGGAACTTATTATCTGAAAGAAAACATACTTAAACTGAATTATAAAAATGAAAAATCTGAATATTTGGAAACTGAATATCGAATTGAAAATAATGATGTTAAATGTTTGAATTGTGAAGATAAATACGAACTGAAAATAAAATAACTAAGCCCAACACCGTGTAAAATTAATTGCTGGTTTTAGCCAATTTACGAAAGTCCTTTGGGACTTTCTTGGTTCGTGTTTTATTTACTAACTTTAGTGCTTAAAAAACGCAACTAATCTTACACAAAAACGTTGTGCGTCATTTAAAAAAAAATCTGAAATGCTGAACATATTTAGGAGAAATTTAAAATATGAATACAAGGAAAGATTAACTAAAGCTTTCCCGAAAAAACTGCACTCTGATTTAAAAGAAGTTTTAAAAATTTTACCATTTGAACAAAATAAAGTAAAATTATTTGACGGAATATTTAGTCAAGTTGACAATCTAATTCACGAAACTGAATTGAACTTAACAATTGATAATGAAACTTTGACAATTCCTTACAGACTATATTTCGACGAACCAAATCCTGAATTGGAAAAAGCTCTAACTGAAAAACAAAAAGAAATTTTAAATTGTATTTATTTAAGACATAACAATGGGTATTTAAGAGAAAAAAGACTGAATTTAATGTCTGAAAACGCTGAAAAATGGACAATTCCATTCATTGTTCAATTAATGGGAGAATATATTTATGAATTATTACCGATAATTGACAAGAAAATAAATGAAAACACGTTGAATCTTTACATTGAATTTAAAAATGAAAATCCAAAATACTGGAAACAAACTGAAAGCAGAGTAATAAGTTATTGGAATGTATATTATAGAAATAAGTTCCCAAAACTAAAAGAATATTTAGGATTTAAAATTATAGAGCGAATAAAAAAAACGAACGCACAACACCATGTATAAAAAATTGCTTATTTTTAGCTTAACCGAAGGCAGTTGCATTTTTACTCACTTCAATTTTCCTGCGGAAAATAGCCGTTCATAAAAATCGCAACTTTCCATAACACAACAACGTTGTAATTCATTGCTCAGAAAAATCAAAACGCTGAATTGAAACCTGGGAAATATTGAATTTCTTTACTTTTAAATTTTAGAAAACTGAAAATTTGTGGAACACTCTCTCGCTCGTCAAAATTTTTCAAAATTGCGGAATTTAGCAAGTTTGTGAAAATTCTGAATTAAGAAAGTTTGCGGAATTTTTACTCGCACAAATATTGAAATGGAATTCCAAAATTGCGGAATTGAAAAACTTTGTGTAATAAAAACCTTTGAATTTACTCAAACACAAAACCAAATTTGCGTAATTTTTTCGCTTTTTTTTTAGAAAAAGTGTTTTACATAAAAAATGTCGGAATTTACTCAAATGCTGAAAAGTTGAAAATGGAATTAAAATGTATTTACTCAAATGTTTCACAACAGAATTACAACACCGTATAAAAAAAATTGCTTAAATTTATGCCTTATCAAAGCTTTTTGCTTTTTTAAAAATACTTCTAATTTTCCGGTGGAAAATTTGCCGCATTTTTAAATCGCAAAAATTTTTATACCAAAACGTTGGCAAACATATACCAATCACTCAAAAAAAATGAAAAAGGAATTAACAGAAAAAGAATCTATTTCTATTGATTTAGCTTTGAAAAAATTTTTAGACATACATCAAAAGGAAAACGTTTATAAGGGTGCACTTCCATTCTTATTAAAAGAAACTGGAATCAATAAAGAGCGAATTGAATTTATAATAATAGAATTAAGCACATTAAATATTCTTTCATACAAAAACGAAAGAGGTGATAAAACTTTAGGACATAAATTCAAACGTGAAGAAATTATTGAACTTTTGAAAAATGGTGGAATGACTAATAAATGGCTTGAAAAGGAAAATAAACGAGTTAACATAAAATTAATTAACAAAACTCTCTCTGAATTTTTATGGACAAAATGGATTGCTAGAATTAGTTTTTTAATTACCATAATTCTTTTAATTCTGAAATTAATTGAGTTATCAAACCAATCATAATAAACAAATCACTAAACTTATATAATTGAAAAAGATGAAAAATAAACTTAAAAAAATCGCTTTATTATTTACATTATTAACTTATCTAAATTCTTATAGTCAGGAAAAATTTAAATTCGACAACAAAGGTTTAAATGATTATTTAGTTATAAATTTTAAAGACAAAGCTAAATCTGAATTATATTCAAAAAGTATTAATTGGATAAAAGAAACATTTAAAAAACCAGAAGAAGTAATTAATTCAAAAATTGCAAATGAAAAAATTTTCATTGAAGGAATAAGTCCTTCTACTTTAAGAATTGGAAGTGGAAGCTCTATGAATGCAAAATATATAATTGAAATAGCTTTTAAAGAAGGTAAAATAAAGTTTACCCCAACAAAACTTGAATATTATACTAAAGAATATGGATGGAACGAAATATTCATAAATGAAAACGCAAAACGTTATTACAAAAATAGCGGAAAAGTAAGAGGTTTATATTCCGAATTAATAACAGACATTCCAAGTGTGTTTAATAATCTTTCTACAGATTTAGAAAACTATATAAATGGGAAAAAGAAAACTGAAGAAGATTGGTAAAATAAGTTAAGAGAGAGAGAGAGGAATTGAATTTACAATGAATTAAAAAATACGATTTGCCAACACCGTGTATAATTAATTGCTGGTTTTAGCTCACTTGGGAAATTCCTTCGGAATTTCGCCGTTCGTGCTTTATTTAGTAAATTCACTGCTTGAAACACGCAACTAATCATACACAACAACGTTATGTAACATTTGATAATTGTACTTTCCTGAAATAGGTTGACTAAAAATTAAACACTTAATTATAGTCACTTATGAAAACACAAAAAGATCCCTGGCGAAAAAAAACGTACGAAAAAGCAACTTTAGAACTCAAATT
>NZ_JAWZSV010000025.1:0-2756 GCF_033875165.1 Polaribacter sp. PL03
AAAACAGAAAGCAAAAGAAAAACATAAAGGTCATTAAGACATAATTGCTTTATTCCAATTGCTTTATTGACGTTGAGCCTCGGAACCCTTAACAATCCCAAAACTTGTCGAATGGTCGGCTTAATAGCTCACGCTATGCCGACATTCGTCTGCAAGTTTAGTTAAGGGTTCTTCTCAACTTCAATAAATTTTCTCGGCATAAATGCGTGGTTAAATTATGTATGTAACTATCCCCTGAATAAAAATCTAATCATGCAATGAATAAGTAATTATTATCCTTTGCTTTCATTCACACCATATTCAATACCTTAATTTTAAACATCTGAAATAATACGGATTTTTAAACACACTAAAATTCGTGACTATCTTAGTTAAACTCTGTTTAATTAAGATTTTTTATTTTTCATTGTCCAAGGGCGCACTTACACACCTAAAAAGGTGTCGTGCTAAAGCCAAAATTTGCGTGTGATAATCCAATAGTCTTATTTTGCATTTTAAGGGGGTATTTAGAACAAACTCTATATTTATATATTTTTATACCTGTATATTTATATACGCTTCTTAAAACGCAAATACGAGCAAAATAAGGGTACATCTTTCTGACATTTAACTTGTATTCAAAAGACATATCACTTAAATTACTAAAGTCATTTTAAATACAACTATTCGTATTTTTTAGATACAGACTCACAAAACGATATAACTCTTTTATATATTTTTATAATTTGATTGGAACTCCCTAAAATTTATATAACTAACAAAGTTAAATTGTTTAGCTCATTTTTGTGCGTGACCAGTGTCAATTTTTTAGACACTGCCCATTTACATGCAAATTAAAATTTTCATAATTTTTTATAGTTCCTGCGGGGACAAAACCATAATTTTTTAGATTTACATAAAATTATGGATAATATGGATAAGAGCATAAGGAAAATATGCTATCAATTAAAATTGATAGGTCTGGCAAAGCCAGACATTTTAAGCATTTCAGCTGTTTTTTTAACAATATCGATTTTTTCTATTTGTCTCACCTTTGTGACACAATATATTAGGGGCGTCTCACCTTTGTGACACAACATGTGTAAAGTGTCTCACTTTTGTCTCACCACTTTTTTAAAAAAATCATAAAAAAACGCTAACTTTTTAAGCTAACGTTTCAAATCTTTTAAATAATAATTTTGTTTTTCAAAATTCCAAATTGCCGTAATTGAATGTGCTTTTTCTTCTTCCTCTGTCGTTTTATCTTCGTCACTTGTATTAATTAAATTACCGTCTTCGGCATCGTCTAAATTTAAAATTTTATGTTTTTGTTTAAGTAATCCACCATAACTCAACATACGTTTTCGGTATAAACCTTTTTCTAAATCATCAACAATTTCTGAATCCTTTTTACTATCTCCAGTTAAATAATCTGATGACTTAACCGAGTATTTTGAAGTTTCTTTAATAGCTGCTTGAATATCTTTATCGCCTTTTTGATTTGGCTTGATCGCTTTAATATTTGCCACTGGTCGATAATCAACTTGCAATGCTTTTTGCCATAAATCGACCCATTCCGTCTGCGTAATATAATTTTCTTTTTTTCTAAAATACGCATTTTCAACACATAACAAAACGTGCATATGTTGATTATAACTTCCATCATTTTTATTAACCGTAACTTCAGTTGAACGCATAAAACCAACTAAGTTTTTACTAACTTTTTTATATTTAGTTAATCTATGAAAAGCTTTTGTTAAGTGTTTTAAACTTTGTTCTAAAGTTTCACCATCTATCGCATTTCTTGTTGAAAGAGTTAAAAACAACCAACGCGCTTTCGGCTTTTCCTTAACCACTTCTTCAATCACTCTTTGAGCTTGATAACTATTTTTCATAGCACGCCTCCAATTACAAACTGGGCATAATTTTGATTTACAAAACCATGTCTTATGTAACTTCAAATAACCCTCATCAGTCGGCTTGAACTCTAAGACGTTACCACATTGTTTTACGTTAAAAGCCTTTTTAATTTTTAAAATTTCCAGTATATCTGCATAACTCACATTATCGATTTTCTTTTCTCTCCATGGGCGTTGCTTCCCACTTTTCGTCATATCTTTTAATGTTTCATTATCTTGATTTTCGTCTATATATCCTGTAGTATAAAAATGCATATAAAAAGCCCCCAGTTTTGATTTAGATTCGACACCTTAATCATATAACTGGGGTTTTTTCATGTCAAATTTTTCTTTCACGCATAAAAAACAGTACAAACACTATCACATCAACATTTGACGGACATTTTCAAAAAGATTGTTATTTCTATATAGTATCAAGACAAGAAGAAACTCGTTTTCAACTCGTTTCTAAACCACAATGATATTTTGTTAATATCAAAATATGAAATGTAAAAACACAATTGGGTTGGTAGTCCCAATGCAAAATTTATATTTTGTCAGTAACCTTCCTCCTCAGGTCGTCCTTCATTTCATCTAAATCAGAGGAGGGACAACATGAAACTTACAATTTTTCATGATGGACAATTTTTTATTGGATTAGTTGAATATACAGAAAATCAAAAATCAATTTTTGCTAAATATACATTTGGAACAGATCCCGATAGAGAAACTATTCTAAAGTTCATAGATAAAGAACTGTTAAATTTAGTAAATAAAAGCAAAGTAAAAACTAAACGTAAGTCATCTGATAAAAAAATTAATCCAAAAAGATTGCAGCGAAAAGTAGCAAAAGAGCAAAAGAAAAAAGCGATTACTACT
>NZ_JAWZSV010000026.1:0-2042 GCF_033875165.1 Polaribacter sp. PL03
AACAATTTAAAAACAAAACTAGTTCAAAATATTTTTTGCCTTCTAAACGACTAAAAAAAAAGTTTGAACGGTATAAATTAACCTAAAAAAAGGTCAACCTATATCAGTATAATACAAAAAACTTATGAGTAGACAATTAAAATCGAGGGAAAAATTATTTGATAGGTTTTCTAAACAATTGCATTTATTAAAAAATGAGGGACTAATTGATATTGACTTAAAATATGAAGAAACATACATATGTCCTTTATGCTTAAATCAATTTCAAAGGTCAGATTTGATTTCTGAAAAATCGAAAAATTTTTTAACTGAAGAGGACGCACCACCAGCAAAATTAAATGGCTCGCGAATCGCTTTAACTTGCTTTCAATGCAATTCCAAAGCAGGACATCAAATAGACCATCATTTAATTCATAAAATCCGAGAAATTGACGATTCTAAATTTCATAAAGGAACTACACAGAAAATTCGTATGGAATTTGAGGATACTTATGTAAATTCTGAAATTACTTCTAAAGGAAATGGACTTCTAAATGTCTTGCATAAAATTGAAAATAATAACCCGACTACTCTTGACAGATTTATATACAAACTAAAAAATAAATCTGTTGGAGACCTTTTAGATTTTTCACCAAAGAGAAAAAAAATTGACAATAGTAAAGTCGATAAAGCTTTATTGAAAACCAATTATATAATTACTTTTGCTAAATTCGGTTACATCTTTTTACTTGATGAATATTACAATACGATTCGAGATGAAATTAAGCAACCAGATTTGCCAACAGACGGTCATTTAATGATTAATAACCAATTTGAACCTAATCAAATCGGTACTTATTATGTTCTGAATGAAAACGTAAAATCAATTTTTAACATATTCTCTCTAAAAACAGATTATTCAGAAACCCTAATTGGAGCTTTATTACCTTTTCCAAATATGGAACCAAAAGAACTTCATAATAACTTGACTTCGAACGGAACTTCAATTGAGCAAGGTAAAATAGGAGTTGAATTGGACACAACGACTTATGACACAGATGCAGATTTATTTGGAGATTTAATAGAGATAAAAAAGATAATTTCGTGGAAAAACGCACCACAACACCGTATATAATTTATTGCTAGCTCCTTGCCTACTTACGAAAGTCCTCGCGGACTTTCTCGGTCAGTAATTATTTACTAAATTAGTTGCTTGAAACACGCAACAAACCATATACATCAACGTTGTAGTGCATTAATCACTCGAAATCTGAATTAATTAATCTAAACTAAAAAATTAAATGAATTTCTCAAAACATTGTGATTTATGTCAAAATGAAATAACAAATATTGAGAAAGGATTGACTTGTAAATTAACTAATAAGAGACCTGAATTTAAGAATACTTGTTCTGAGATTAAACTTAGTAAAAAGTTTCAAGCGAAAATTGAAATCACTAATCTTGAATTGGAAATAATAAGTAAAACTAAAAGTTCAGTTCATAGTACTTTTTACTTTCTTATTATTATTGGATTTACTTTAATTATTGGAGGATATTATTTTTCCAAGGAAAATATTGAAAGTGTTTATGTTATGCAAATTGCTTTTGGAATACTAAGTGTTGGAGTTACTTTTTTGGGTGTAGCTTATAATAAATTAAACGAATTTAGACGAAAGAATAGCAATGCCGAATTTGATAAATATGAATTAGATGAATTTCTTCAAAAATATGGAATTGAATATAAGACCGACATTAGTTTTAAAGAAAAAATTCACGGAATTCAAGAAATAATGGTTCGAGTGGATTATAAAAATTGGAAAAAGAAACGCACTACAACACCGTATAAACATAATTGCTAATTTTAGCTCACTTATGAAATTCCTTCGGAATTTCGCCGTTCGTGCTTTATTTAGTAAATTCACTGCTTGAAACAACGCAACTAAGCTTATACAACAACGTTAGGCTCAATTGCTCAGAAATTTAAAAACTTTGTTCAAATTCTGAAAATATTTTCATTTTTTAAGTTTTTTATGTCTTTTAATCTCAAGTTTGTGGAACACTCT
>NZ_JAWZSV010000027.1:0-1982 GCF_033875165.1 Polaribacter sp. PL03
AACTAACAATTTAAAAACAAAACTAGTTCAAAATATTTTTTGCCTTCTAAACGACTAAAAAAAAAGTTTGAACGGTATAAATTAACCTAAAAAAAGGTCAACCTATATCAGTATAATACAAATCAACCAACTATGAGATATTTATTAATATTTTTTTTACTTACTATAACTTCAAACTGTTCAAGTTCGAAAGGAAAAGTATTGACACCAAAAAAATACTTAAACGAAGTTTTAGAAATAGTTGAAAAAAACTCAATAAACAAAGATTCAGTTGATTTTAAAATCATAAAAAGTAATGCTCTTTCAAAATTATCGAATGTAAATACAATTGAGGAATGTTATCCAATAGTTAATTCAATTTTAAGAGAATTAGGAGATAATCATAGTTTTTTTATGTCAAAAGAACAAGTGAATAAATGGAAATCAACAAGTAAGGAAACTGATAAAAGTAATTTAATAACTTTTTCGGGAAAATTATTAAAAAAAAATTTTGGATATATTAAAATGAATGGTTTTAGTAGTGGAGATTCTATTTCGATTCAAAAATATGCAGACAGTTTGCAAAAGAAAATAAAATCAATAGATAACAAGAATTTGAAAGGTTGGATTCTCGACTTGAGAGGAAATACAGGTGGAAATTGCTGGCCAATGTTAACTGGAATTGGACCTTTATTAGGAAACGGAATCTGTGGTTATTTTGTTGACAAAAAGGGAAATAAATCATCGTGGTTTTATAAAGATGGAGAATCTGGAATTAACGAATCTACAATTACCAAAGTTAGCAATCAACCATATGAACTTTATGACAACTCTAAACCAATTGCAGTTCTGACTGGTTCTAAAACAGGTAGTTCTGGAGAAGTAGTTGTAACCGCTTTTCACAACAAAAAGAACACTAAAAGTTTTGGAACAAAAACTTATGGAGTATCTACAGGAAATCAAAATTTTGATTTAAGCGATGGCTCAATGGTTTTATTAACTACATCAATTTATGCAGATAGAAAAGGAATTATTTTTGGTGCGGAAATTGAACCTGATGAAATCGTAGAGTTTAAATATAATTCTATTGGAGAGCGAAATGATTTAGTCATTCAAAAGGCAATGGAATGGATTAACGGAAAGAAATAAAAAAACGTTACATAACACCGTATATAATTTATTGCTGGCTTCTCGCCTACTTACGAAAGTCCTCGCGGACTTTCTTGGTCGGTAATTATTTACTAAATTAGTTGCTTGAAACACGCAACAAACCATATACAACAACGTTGGCATTCATTGACAAAATCACTCAAAATTTAAAAAAATGGGAGAAATAGAAAAAAGAAAAAATAAAGAAAAAGTAAAATGGTATAACTATATTTTAGTTCCAGGTGGAATGTTGACTTTATTTTTAATAATCAAATTTATAATTAAAATTTTCAGAGAATCTTTTTAACAAGTTTTCGGAATTGAAGTCCAAATAAAAAACTAAATTAAATGTTGAATTTATAATGTTTCAGAATTGTTAATTAAAACTGAATTTAAAACGTGAAAAAAAACAAATATATGACAAGCCAAAATTCGGAATTATTAATGAAAATTTGAATTAATCGAGTTTACGGAATTGAGAACAATACAAAAAATCAAAGTTGCAAATTTTTTACTCAAAAGTTGAAATTTGAACTTGAGGGAATTCTCAATCAAACTTATAATTTATGAAAATTGGAAAAATAAACAAAACGGAATTATAGCTTGAAAACAAACAACGAAATGCCAACACCGTATAAAAAAAATTGCTAAATTAGTGCTTAATCAAAGGCAGTTGCATTTTTGCCAACTTCTGAATTTCCGTTGGAAATTCCTCGCTGACAAAAACGCAACTTTCATTATACAACAACGTTATATTTCATTGCTCAAAAATCCAAAAATGCGGAATTGAAACTCTGAAAAACAAAAAAACTGAATATTTGTGGAACACTCTCTCGCTCGTTAGATTTTTTAAA
>NZ_JAWZSV010000028.1:0-1898 GCF_033875165.1 Polaribacter sp. PL03
TTAGGTGCGCCCGGCATGGGCAGTAACTAGGCGGTGTAAGTCCGCTGTGAGCCGTAGTGGCCGGTATCACGAGTCGAAGACAAGGGTGTCTATCGTGAGGTAGAATCTGAAGGAAGTCCTAGACGAAACATCGAATCGATGAACAAGAAGTGGCTAAAAGGCTGGAAACGGTGGGATGAGATTGCCTAACAAATCGAAGTCCCTGACCACTCGAAACCGTCACAGTAAAGCCAACGGTTTGATGCGAAAGCTACTGCTCTTACCCGGGGAGGTCTGTCATGGTAGTTCTCTCAAGCTGGAAGTTATTTCTGGCAGGAACAGGCTCAATAGTAATGTTGAGTTGTCCATGACAGAAGTCAGCCGAGGCCATAGTAGCCAGTAATGGTGAAGGGCTGAACAACAATAATTTTGATTCATCCTGGAGGTGGAAACAATGCGACAATCGCAGAAAACAGAAAATAAAGCTGACTACCTGCGGAGGGTAACCCTGGAAGGGTCAGAGCAAACAGGAGCGCGTAGCGTTGTTTCTGGTGAAAAGAGAACTCAAAATGGCTTATTACGTGAGAAGGTCTTAGACCGGAATAATTTAAATCGGGCCTTTGTCCATGTCAAGCGTAATAAAGGGGCTGGAGGAATTGACGGCATGTCCGTTGAGGAACTTGGCCCATACTTGAAAGAGAATAACGTAAAACTAATCGAGGCCTTGCGAACCGAAAGCTATGAACCCCAACCTGTCAAACGAGTTGAGATTCCTAAGCCAGATGGTTCGAAACGTCAGTTAGGAATCCCAACGGTCGTTGACCGTGTGGTTCAACAGGCGTTACAACAGCAACTGTCTCCTATTTTTGAAAAAGTATTCTCAGATAATAGTTATGGTTTTCGACCACACCGCAGTGCACAAAGTGCTGTGAAAAAGGTGGTTGCTTATTATAATCAGGGTTATCACTACGTGGTCGACCTTGATTTAAAGTCCTATTTTGACAATGTGAACCATGATTTACTAATTAAATTTGTTGAAAATTACATTAGTGAGCCATGGGTCTTGCATTTGATTCGTAAGTTCTTGACGAGTGGTGTGATGAATGGTCGATTTTTCGAGAAGTCCGCTAAAGGTACACCGCAAGGTGGCAATATTTCACCATTACTAGCAAATATTTATCTGAACGAGCTGGACAAAGAATTGACCAAAAGAGGACATAAATTTGTACGCTATGCGGATGACTGTAATATCTATGTTAAAAGTAAGCGTGCGGGTGAACGGGTTCTCAAAAGCATCACCCAGTTTTTAGAAAAGGAACTCAAAGTTGAAGTGAATGCAGAAAAGACGCAAGTCGGTTCTCCACTAAGACTGAAGTTTCTAGGTTTTTCGCTGGGTGTGGGACGCAATAGCGCCTACCCGCGTCCTCATCAAAAACCTAAACAGAGAATTAAACAGGAATTGACAAGAATCACCAAGAGAAGCCGAGGCGTCAGCCTTGATAGGATTCTGCATGAAATTAAGCAGAAAATGCAGGGCTGGATCCAATATTATTCCATTGGGAAGATGAAAACCTTTCTCCAACAACTAGACAAATGGTTGCGCTCGCGCATCCGCCAGTATATCTGGAAACAGTGGAAGAATATCGGAACCCGTTATAAAGCATTGATTAAACTAGGCTTGACACCCAAACAGGCGAAAATCTACGTCAATACTCGTAAGGGATACTGGCGCAACGCGCACAGTAAAACACTGTTGATGACCATAACTAATAAAAGACTGGCACAGCGTGGGCTAATAAATCTGTCCAAACTGTACCAGTCTATTCAAGCAAAAGCTTAAGTTGTTGAACCGCCGTATACGGTTCCGTACGTACGGTGGTGTGGGAGGTCGATAGTGTGAACTATCTCCTACCCGATTT
>NZ_JAWZSV010000029.1:0-1826 GCF_033875165.1 Polaribacter sp. PL03
TGAACTGCTCCCCTTCAAGTAGACAGGGAAAAATCAAAAAAAGTTTTGTTGGTAATCAAAAAATATATTCTAAAATTTGCTGTACAAATGAGTTGAAAATGCTCGTTTGTACAGTTTTTTTCTTAATTATTTAGTGAACTTCAAATTGCTAAATCTGATGAGCTAAGCTCATCACTTCTTTAATTCAAATAAACTAGGACAGATATAAATAGAAGTTAAGCAATTAATCTTTCCATTTCTAAGGTAATTCTCTCATTATTGTAAAAATTTATATATTCTTTTATCTGTTTACGTGCAGTTTTTAAATCCTTAAATTTATAATGTTTATTACCGCGATAGATTTCTGATTTCATAATTCCCCAAAATGATTCCATAGGACTATTATCAATACATCTTCCCACTCGCGACATGCTTTGAATAACGCCATGCTCATCGAGCATGGATTTAAAATGCTTGCTTGTGTACTGGTATCCTCTATCACTATGCAGTATTAAACTATTTACATCTTTCACTTTTTTTATAGCTTTTTTATAAGTATTGAAAACGAGCTGATTATTATTTGAGTAGTTAATTTCATAGCTTACAATTTTTCCTGTCCCAAGATCCTTGATTGCACTTAAATAAAACTTTTTCCCGTTTTCTAAAATAAGTTCTGTTACGTCTGTTACCCACTTTTTGTTTGCTTCCGTTTCATAAAATTCTCTATCCATAATATTCTCAGCGGTAATAGAAGGTATCGAAGGTTTATGTCTCGTTCTTGCAACACGTATGCAAGATTTTAAACCTAATTTCTTCATTAAACGATATACACGTTTGCGTCCCACTTTTTTATCTAGTCTTAGACAAATATAAATACGAATACGGCGATAGCCGTAAATGCCATTATACTTATTAAAAATTCTTAGGATATCATCCATTAATATTTCATCTTCAATTTCACGCTTTGATTTAAAATTCTTTCGTTTTTTCCATTTATAATAACTTGCTCTGGATACTCCAAGTACTTTGCACAAAAGACTTATTGGGTATTCTTTTTTTAAATCTTCAATGACAAGGTATTCAATTATTTGTCTAAATGACGATTGATCAACTCTCTTTCCTTTTCCTTCAACTTTTTTAAAATTTTGTTTTCCATTTCTAAGTATTTAATTCTTTCTTCAAGAGCTTTCGTTTTAGCTAATGCTTGTTCTTCGTCAGTCAATGTCTGTGCAGGCTTACCTTTGCCTCTTCCGTCTACAAGTCCAGCACTTCCGAATTTTTCATATTTCTTAACCCAACTGTACACTTGTCCGTAATTAACATTAAATTTTAAAGCAGTTTTCTTATAATCTTTTTCTGATTCAATACATGCTTCTGCTATTTCTACACGTTCTTCGAACGTTGTTTTTCTAGCCTTCATTAAATACACCTCTGGTAATGGAGAATATGAAACATTCTCTTTTCCTAAAGTATATCGTTTTATCCAATTTGTGACAGTAGTATGTGCGGGTATATTATACTTTATTGCTAAATATTTAGGTGAAACATCTTGAGTTAAGTATTCTTTAACTACTGATTCTTTAAATGTTTCACTATAGGAATTATTATTTTTCTTTGGTAATAATGCCTCTATTCCATGCATTTTGTATTGTTGATATTTAATTCTTAAATGTTCAATATTCATTTCAACTTTGCTCTTTTTTAAAGCTTCCGCATAACTGTAACCCTCATCTAATAATCTAAATATTAATAGAAATAAATTAGTATCATATTTAGGATTTCTAGACATAAAAATACTCCCCCTATAGTTTTTGTTTTTTAGTGTCTACTATAGGGGGAGCATATCA